>NZ_JCABYM010000110.1:0-27233 GCF_059499385.1 Limnoglobus sp.
GCGGGATCGACTTCCGAAGTCGAAGCCGGACTTCGGAAGTCTAGGTTTTTCCCCCATCGCCCCGACACGAAACGAGGTTCGCCGAACCCGTCCCTCCCGCATACCCTTCCGTTACCTCTCGCTTTCCCGAGGTACGCCATGCGATTCTTCCTCCTGCTCACGGCCGTTGCCATGACCGCACCCGATACCCCCGCCGCCGACAAGCGGCCGATGACCCTCGACGACCTGTTCAAACTCAAGCGGGTCGCCGAGCCGCAGATCTCGCCGGACGGCAAGCACGTGGTCTACCAGGTGACCGAAATCACCGACGCGGCCGCGAACAAGAAGCACACGCACCTCTGGCTCGCGGCCGCCGACGGCAAGACGCCGCCCCGCCAGATCACCAGTTCCGGCAAGGCCGACACGCACCCACGGTGGTCGCCGGACGGCACGAAAATCCTCTTCGAGTCCAGCCGCGACGGGTCCGGGCAGCTCTACGTCCTCGACCTGAAGGCCGGCGGCGAGGCGCGGAAGCTCACCAACATCGGCACGGACGCCGCCACCGGCGTCTGGTCGCCGGACGGTAAGCTGGTCGCGTTCGTGAGCGCCGTCTACCCGGAGTTCAGCGAGCTGCCGTTCGCCGAGAGCGACGCGAAGAACCGGGAGAAGATCGAGGCCATCGAGAAGAACCCGGTGAAGGCGAAGACGTTCACCCGCCTCTTCTACCGGCACTGGGACAGCTACGTCGGGGACAAGCGCAATCACCTGTTCGTCGTCACCGCGGACGGCAAGGACTGCCGGGACGTGACCCCCGGCGACCGCGACGCCTACCCGACGAGCACGACGTTCAGCGTCGGCGACGACTTCACGTTCACGCCGGATAGTAAGCACATTCTGTTCACGGCCGTGCCGGAGAAGGGCGAGGCGTGGAGCACGAACCACGACATCTGCCGCGTGAGCATCGACAACAAGTCGCCGAAGTGGGAGTCGCTGACGGGCGACAACCCGGCGGCGGACACGTACCCGCAGTTCTCGCCGGACGGCAAGAAGCTGGCGTGGCGGCGGCAGGCGAAGGCCGGGTACGAGGCCGACAAGTGGGACATTCTCGTGACGGACGTGAAGGAGGACGGCACGCCCTCCGGGAAGCCGGTCAACGTCACCGCGCACCGCGACCTGTCGGTCAACGAGTTCGCGTGGAAGACCCCGGCCGTCCTGGCGTTCGTCGCCGAGGCGGGCGGCCGGGGCTTCATCCACTACGTCCCGGCGACGGCCGGCGGCGAGGTCTCGCAGGAGCCGCTGGCGTTCGGGTCGGCGAGCGGCCTGAGCTACTCCACCGACGGCACGGCGGCCGCCTTCTCGCACGTCGCCATGACCGCCCCGGCCGACGTGTGGGCCATGTCCACCGCGACCGGCAAGACGACCGAAGCGAAGGTCAGCAACTTTAACGACGCGCTGCTCGCCGAACTCGACCGGCCGCGGCCGGAGAGCGTGAAGGTCAAGATCGAGGACGGCGAGATGCAGATGTGGCTGCTCAAGCCGCCGGGGTTCGTCGAGGGGAAGAAGTACCCGGTCGTGTACCTCGTCCACGGCGGCCCGCAGGGGGCGTGGGAGGACGGCTGGAGCTTCCGCTGGAACCCGCAGGTGTGGGCGGCACAAGGCTACGTCATCGCCCTGCCGAACCCGCGGGGCAGCACCGGGTTCGGCCAAAAGTTCGTCGATGAAATCTCCGGCGACTGGGGCGGCAAGTGCTACCGCGACCTCGTCGCCGGGCTGGAGCACGTCAAGAAGCTGCCCTACGTGGACAAGGACCGGATCGGGTCGGCCGGGGCGAGCTTCGGCGGGTACATGCAGAACTGGTTCGCGGTCAACGACATCGCGAAGGAGTTCAAGTGCCTCATCACGCACTGCTCCGTCTACAACTTCGAGAGCATGTGGGGCACGACGGAAGAACTCTGGTTCGACGAGTGGGAGCACCAGGGGCTGCCGTGGGAGAAGCCGGGCAAGTACCGCGAGTTCTCGCCGCACGTCCGCGCCGGGGAGTTGGGCAAGCACAAGACGCCGATGCTGGTCATCCACAACGACAACGACTTCCGCTGCCCGATCGGGCAGGGGCACGAACTGTTCACGGCGCTCCAGCGGCAGGGCGTCGCTAGCAGATTCGTGAACTTCCCCGATGAAGGGCACTGGGTGCTGAAGCCGGCGAACAGCAAGCACTGGCACACCGAAGTGTTCGCGTGGCTGACGAAGTACGTCCCGCCGGGCGGCAAATAGTAGTAGGCACACTCCGTGTGCCGTCCGCGGAATCGAGTCTTCGAGATTCCGCGAGAGCTTTCGGCACGAGGTAGCAAACGGCACACGGAGTGTGCCTACTACTATGACCGCGTGGCTGACGAAGTACGTCCCGCCGGGCGGCAAATAGTAGTAGGCACACTCCGTGTGCCGTCCGCGGAATCGAGTCTTCGAGATTCCGCGAGAGCTTTCGGCACGAGGTAGCAAACGGCACACGGAGTGTGCCTACTACTATGACCGCGTGGCTGACGAAGTACGCCCCTGCGCGCGGCACCCCGGTTGCTATACTACCCCTGTCTGCCGCCCCACCCGTCCCCTGAGCCATCATCGTGATCTTCGCGTCCGGCGAACCCGCGTCCTCCACCGCCCTCGTCGTCGGCCTCGTTGCCATCCCGCTGCTCATCTTAATCAACGCGTTCTTCGTCGCCGCCGAGTTCGCCCTCGTCGCGCTGCGGCGGAGTCGGGTGCAGGAGCTGGTGAACCTCAAGCAGCCGCGGGCGGAGAAACTACTACACGCCGTCGATGAACTGAACGACAGCGTTGCCGCCGCACAACTCGGCATTACCGTCGCCAGCCTCGCCCTCGGGTTCGTCAGCGAGCCGGCCCTGGCGTCCCTCATCTCGCCGTTGTTCGCGAACCTCCCGGCCGAGTGGCAAGGGCCGGTCACCCGCGCCCTGTCGATCACGCTCACGCTCGCGCTCATCACGTTCCTGCACGTCGTCTTCGGCGAGCAGATGCCGAAGATCGCGGCGCTGCAATCGAGCGAGAAAATCGGGCTGTTCGTGGCCGGGCCGCTCAACCGGTTCGCGCGAATCTCCCGGCCGCTCATCCGCCTCATGAACGGCACGAGCAACCGGTTCCTCCGCATGATGGGCTACCGGCCGGAGGGCGAGGAGGGCGAGGTCTACAGCGTGGACGAGCTGCGGCTGCTGATCGAGGACACGGAAGAGGCCGGGCTGATGACGGCCGAGCAGGCGGACGTGGTGCTGAACGTGTTCAGCCTGTCGAACAAGAAGGTCCGCGACTGCATGGTCCCGTGGGAGAAGGTCGCCGCCCTGGACGTGACGATCCAGTCCGAGGCGCTCATGGCCGCCGTCCGGCAGGGGGCGCACACGCGGATGCCGGTGTACGACGGCACGCCGGACAACGTCGTCGGCGTCGTCAACACGAAGGACCTGTTCTACCTGTTCAGCCTGAACGGGATCGTGCAGTTGATCGACGCGGTGTACGAGCCGGTCATCCTGGACGCGGACGCGCCGGTCTCGACGGCCCTGAACGTGTTCAAGAAGTCGCACCGCCACCTCGCCGTGGTCCGCGAGAACGGGGCGAAGGTGGTCGGCATCCTGACGCTGGAGGACGTGCTGGAGGAGATCGTCGGCGAGATCGAGGACGAGCACGACAAGCCGGCCCCGAAGCTGCGGAACACGGTGTTGCAGAAGATTCTCTTGCGGCGGAAGTTCGGCCGCAGCACCGGCGGTGGGAAGCCGGGGGCGTAGGCCCGTCACTCCTTGCACAGCCGCGTGATGTGCTTCAACACGTCGCGGACGCTAATCACGCCGACCGGCCGGTCGTTCGCCCCGACGACCGGGAGGTGGCGGTAGCCGCCGGTGTCCATCCGCTGCAGCGCGAACGCCAGCGGGTCGAGCGGCGACACCGTCTCCGGGTCGGGCGTCATGAACTCCCGCACCGGCCGGGCCTCGAACCCGGCCTGCCCGGCCACCTTCGTCAGGAAGTCCCGCTCCGTCAGGATGCCCACCAGCCGCTTCGCCTCGGTCACGACCAACAGCGCCCCGACGGCCCGGTCGATCATCGTCTCCATCGCGTCGGCGATCGTCGCGTCGTCCCGGATCGTCACCGGCGGCTTCGGCCCCAGCGCGGCGACCGGCTCGGACATGAGGCTCGCCTCGACCTTGTCCTGCGGCGTCGGCCGGTCGAGCGCCGTCAGGTCGGCCTGGCACTTCTCGCACGCCTCCGCGCCGGGCACGTTCAGGTGGTTGCAGGTCGGGCAGTACATGGCGGCCTCGCGGCAACTCCGGGCGACGGGTTAAGGTTCTTCTATTCCCAACCGCCGATTCCGCCCACCTCGCCGCCGGCCCGCGTCGCGAGCGCGTTCCACGCGGCCGGCGACACGCCGTCGGCGACGAACCGCACGCCGCCGTCGCAGGCCAGCACGTTCACCCCGCCCGCGTGGAGGCTGCGGGCCGCCAGTCGGCCCTTCTGCTGGGCCGCGTTCAGGCAGTCCACGGCCGGCGGGTTCGGCGGGGCGGCGTGGTTGTACAGCGTGTTCCCGTAGTTGCCGACGATCCACTTCGCCCCGCGCTCGGTGTTCCACGCCCCGGTCTGGCACGCCGCGGCCGTCGGGTCGCCGGACGCCTCCCGCATCGCCCGGTCCGGCCGGCCCGGCCCGGCCCCGCCCTCGCCGAGGGTGCGTTCGGAGAACGCGGCCGTGTTCGACGTGCCGTCGAGGATGTCGGTGAGGCGAACGGCCGAGCCGAGGAAGAACACGCCGTCCGCGTTCGCGATCGTCCCGAGGTTCGCCCCGCTACCGGCGCACGCGGCGTAGCTCGTGCCGGCGAACGCCGACCCCGGCACGCGGCCGTCCGCCGAATCGGCCGGGCAGACGAACGACTTCACCACCGTCGTCGCGGCCGGGTAGTTTTTTGTTCCGTCGTGGACCGTCGCCGGCGGGATCGTGAACGTGGCCGGCGGCGACGCGAAGTCGATCAGCCCGCGGAGGTTGTCCTGTTCCAGATGCGCGAGTAGGTACGCGTGGGCCGAGAAGATGGCCGGCGTCGGCGTCCCGCGGCCGGGCGGCAGCCGGCCGACGGCGACGTGGTGGTTGTGCAGCGCGAGGCCGACTTGCTTCAAGTTGTTGGAACACGACACCCGCGCCGCCGCCGCCCGGACCTTCTGCACGGCCGGGAGGAGCAGGCCGACCAGCACCGCCACGATGGCGATGACGACCAGCAGCTCGATCAGCGTGAACGCCCGCCGGGTCACGGTTTCGCCGCCACCCGCCAGATGCGGTTCGTCACGTCGTCGGTGACGAGCAGCGCCCCGTCCGGCGCGACGCACGTGCAGACCGGGCGGCCGTAAACGTCGTTCTCGTTCGCGATGAACCCGGTCAGGAAGTCCTCCGGTTGGCCGGCCGGCTTGCCGTCCTTGAACGGCACGAACGCGACCCGGTAGCCGGAGAACTTCGACCGGTTCCACGACCCCCGCTGGCCGACGAACGCCCCGCCGCGGAACTTCTCCGGGAATGCGTCGGCCGCGTAGAAGCACAGCCCCAGGGACGCCGTGTGCGCGCCGAGCGCCAGGTCCGGCGCGACCGCCTTCGCCACCAGGTCCGGCCGCTCCCCCTTCCGCCGCGGGTCCTCGTTCTTGCCGAAGTAGCTGTACGGCCAACCGTAGAACGCCCCGTCCTTCACGCTCGTGATGTAATCGGGGACGAGTTCGTCGCCGAGTTCGTCCCGCTCGTTCACCGCCGTCCAGAGGGCCTTCGTTTTCGGCTCCCACGCCATGCCGACGGGGTTCCGCAGGCCGTCCGCGAACACCCGCAGCCCGGTCCCGTCCGGGTTCATCTCCAGGATGCAGGCCCGCAGGACTTCTTCCTTCATCCCCTTCTCGCCGACGTTGCTGGCCGACCCGACGGAGACGTACAGCTTCGTGCCGTCGGCGTTCGCCACCACGTTCCGCGTCCAGTGGTTGTTGTACCCGCCCAGCGGCAGGTGCAGCACCGGCGTCGGCCGGGCGTTGATCGCCGTCTCCCCGGCCTTGTACGGGAACCGCACGACCGCGTCCGTGTTGCCGACGAACAGTTGGTCGCCGACGAGGGCCATGCCGAACGGCTGACTCAGGTTCTTCAGGAACACCTCGCGGACCTCCGGCTTTCCGTCCTTGTCCGCGTCGCGGAGCAGCGTGATGCGATTGGCCGACGACCCGGTGACGGTCTTCGACTTCTTCATCCCCTCCTTCTGTTCCGGGTTCGCGTCCGGCTTCGGCAGCGTGCGGGCCTCGGCGACGAGCACGTCGCCGTTCGGCAGCACGTACAGCCACCGCGGGCTGTCGAACCCGTCCGCGTACAGGCTGACGGTGAACCCGGCCGGCGCGGTCGGCGTCTTGCCCGCCGGCCACCCGATGACCTTGGGGTGCTTGACGACGGACTTCGTCTCGAACGGCGGCGGCAGCGGCGGGTCGGCGGCGAGCACGACCGACGCGGCAAGGGTCAGGCCCAGGAGCAGGAGTGAGCGCATCGAGCACCCGAGGGAAGCGAACATGGCGTGAGTAAGCAGGCCGGTGCGCGAACCCACGCGCGGTTGACCCGGAACGGCGACGACGGTGAGGGGAGCAATCGCGATGCCGGGTTCGCTTTTGACCGGGCCGACGAGATTCACTACGCTGGGACGTTTAGAAGCGGTCACGCGCGAGTCGGGTCGCGCGGCGCGATCTCGATCCACGTTCGGTCCCGGAGGGCGCGATGGCAAAAGAGGCCGACACCCCCGCGGGCGGGGCCGACAACCCGTACCGCCAGGAACTCTACAAGACCCTGCTCGCCGAGTCCCAGGGCTACCTCGGGAAGATGGCCGGGCTTTGGCTCCAGAAGCTCGTCCTCGTCGGCGGCGTCATGGTCTTCCTCTACGGCCACCGCGACGACCCGGAGCAGTGGGAGAAGTGGATGCGGAAGGGCGGCCCCTGGCAAAACACCCTCGCCCTGGCGACCCTCGCGCTGCCCCTGCTGGCCCTCTTGTTGGACCTCAAGCACCTCGAGTACGCCGTCCAGGCGCGGGCGATCTCCCGCTTCATTCGCAAGACATTCCAGGACGTGCCGGCGGTGAGGGACTGGGAAGTGTACAACTGGGGCGACCGGGAAGCCGCCGACGAGCGGTTTCTCGCGTGGCTCCGGACGCTGACCTCCGCCGCCGTGGCGGCCCTGCCCACGCTGGCCCTGACGTACTTCTCGCTCGCCGTGATCGGGTGGCAGTTCGACGGCCGCCGGGAGGCGATACTCGTCGGCGTGGCCGTGACGCTTCTCGCCCTGATCGGGTCGTGGCGGACGTGGCGGCTGCTCTGGCCCGGCGGGTTCCACCCGCTGTGGCCGGACGGGTGGGGGCGGCTGCTCGGGGTCTCGGGCCATGCCGCCGCGTCCCCCGACAAGGACCCGGGCGTGGTCGCGCAAACCCAGGAGGCGGGTCTTCAGGGGCGGTCCGTGACGCCCGGCCCGGCCGTTCCCGACGAGGAGGCACGATGACGACGGACGAGTTTTGGAAGCTGATCGCGCGGAGCCGCCGGGGGACCGCCGGCGACATCGACGCGCAGATGGACCGGCTCCGGGAGTTGCTCCGCGGCCTCGACCCGAAGGACGTAGTCGGCTTCGACCGGCGGTTCCTGGAGTGCGCCCGGGCCGCGTTCCGCAACGACCTGTGGGCCGCCGCGTACATCATCAACGGCGGGTGCTCGGACGACGGGTTCGACTACTTCGTCGGCTGGCTCGTCGCCCAGGGGCGGGCGTACTTCGAGGCCGCCCTGGCCGACCCGGCGAAGGCCGGCCGGCGGGTCGAGCCGGGCGAGGAGGTCGAGTGCGGCGACATGTGGTCGATCGCGGCCCGCGTGTACGAGGAGGCCACCGGCAAGGACTACGACGGCGTGGCCCCGAACGTGACCCGGACGCTCAAGGGTAAGGGCTGGGACGAGGACACGGTCGAGGCGTTGTACCCCGGCCTGGCCCGGAAGTTCGGGGGGTAGCGAGGCCGACATGGAGTACCGCGTTCTCGGCCCCGGCGACCTGGCCGATCTGCACGCGCTGCTGTCGGTGTTCGGCCGCGCGTTCGACGCCCCCGCCACCTACGACGCGGCCCGGCCGGCCGACGGCTACCTCGCCGGGCTGCTCGGCAGCGCGGGGTTCATCGCCGTGGTCGCCCGGTCCGACGGCCGCGTCGTCGGCGGGCTGGCGGCCTACGTGCTGCCGAAGTTCGAGCAGGCCCGCAGCGAGATTTACATTTACGACCTCGCGGTGGACGAACCGTTCCGCCGGCGGGGCGTCGCCACCGGGCTGATCGAAAAGCTCCGGGCCGTGGCCGCGGAGCGGGGGGCGTGGGTGGTCTACGTCCAGGCCGACCGGGACGACGCGGCGGCCGTCGCGCTGTACTCGAAGCTCGGCGTCCGGGAAGATGTCTACCACTTCGACATCCCGCCGGGCAACGGGTGAACGTCGGCCGCGCGGCCGAAAAGGGGGCAGGGATGGAGAACGCGGACGCGGCCGAGGGGCGGTTGCTCGAACTGCTCCACCGGTTGGACTTCGCCCGCCGGTGGTACGACCTGTGCGTCGCGACGCGGTCCGCGGAGGGCGTCCGCGGCCGCCGCCCCGCGGCCGCGGACGTGGCGGCCGCCCTGGCGTCCACCGGGCGGGCGTTCACGTACAACCGCAAAGAGCGGTTCCACGCGACCCGCGAGGCCGACGTGCCCGGCGAGTTGGGCGTTAACCTGGGGTTGCGGCACGGGACCGCGGAATTCATCCTCGTGGTCCGGGGGCCGGCCGGGCACGTCGGCGGCCCGTTCTCCCGGCTGATGCGGGCCGTGGAGCGGCTGTCCCGGCCGCCGCTGCCGGCGGTGCCGGCGTACCCGCAGCCGTGGTACCAGGGCGCGGCCGAACTGACGCAGGTGCTGGCGGCGGGGTTCGGGCTGTACGCGGAGGTCGCGGCCGCGATCCGCGCGAGCGGCCTGCTGACCGGCGACGCCCGGTAAGCACGGGGCCGCGGTTCCGTCGTAGGTCAAACTTTCTAGCCTGCACAGCCCGAGGCGTCAGGCTAGAAAGCCTGACCTACGTGATGGCTCAGACGCTACAACCAACCGTGGCCCGGCGCTTAGACGGTCCGACACGTTTGTCACCTCCGGGCCTTCTGGCGAAAGACGTACATGGCACTCACGAGACGGGACGACGGCTGGTTCGGCGGCGGCCCCGAGGACATCCGGCCGGTGCTGGACGGCCTGGCGCGGGACCACGGCGGGGCCGTGAGCCACTACGCGGACGCCGTCTGCCCGTGCGGCGGCCGCGAGTTCGGTATCGTCGTGGCCGAGGGCCGGGGCTGCGCCACCCTCGACTGCGAGGCGTGCGGGGCGCGGCTCTCCACCGGGCCGGTCCCGGCGGACGCCGGGGACGCCGGGGCGGAGGCGTGCAACTGCGCGTGCGGCGGCGACTGCTTCGAGGTGTGCGCCGCCGTCGTCCGCTCCCCCGGCCGCGCCCCCCGGCGGTTCTTCCTCGCCGCCCGGTGTACGGGGTGCGGCCGGGTCGCGGGGTACGGCGAGTGGGCCGTGCCGCCGCGGGTACGGCCGCCGGCTTGGCGGGCGGGGTGAAGCACGCCGGGTACGACGGGCTTGGGCAACCCGATAAGGCGGTCGGCGGTCGAAATCGCGGACGTGTTCTTCGGCCGGCCGGTCGTGGCCCGAAACTTGCGTCTTCTTTTCCGCACGCGCGGTCGGTCATTTTCCCGGCCGCGGCCGCTTGAGAAACCGACGCCTTTGTTCGCGAATTGGAGAACCCCGACGCGGCTCCCTCAAGCATCCCCACTCGGAAAGCGAGGGACCGGCCATGATTCACTTGCACTTCGACGGCCCGTTGCGGGCGCAAGCCGTCACCCTCGGGCCGGCCCCGTGGTTCCGGATCGCCGGCAACTACATCCGGCAGGGGCCGCACAACGTCATCGTCGGGTCGTACCGCCGCCACCAGTGGGAGGTGCAGGCCAAGTACTTCACCCGGTACGACTGCCGGGACCGGGCGGTCATCCACTTCGAGGACGTGGCCGGCGGGCCGACCGAGAACTTCGGCCCCTTCCCCTGCTTCCACGGGGCCGACGGGGTGGTGTACGCGGCCGACAAGCTGTTCGCGAAGTTCATCGAGGAGTCGCAGCTGTGGCACTGCTACCCGACCGAGACGTTCTGGCCGGTCATGGTCGTGCAGGCGGCCCCGCCGCCGTAGGCCGTTGCACCGCGGCCCGTCGGCCGGTACGCTGGGGCCATGTCACACGCAAAAGGCCCACCGCCGCCCGAACCGCTCGCCCTGTTGCCGTTCGTCCCCGGCGGCCGCGACTTCGCCCGTAGCCGGGAGCTGTTCCGCGAACTCGGGTTCGCGGAAAGCTGGGCCGGCGGCGGGTACGTCGGGTTCCGGTGCGGGGCCGCCCAGTTCATCCTCCAGGACTTCGACCAACTCGCGTTCGCCGAGAACCTGATGCTCAAGCTCGTGGTCCCGGACCTCGACGCGTGGTGGGCGGCGGTCGCGGCGAAGGGGCTGCCGGACCGGTTCCCCGGCTTCCGGATCGAGCCGCCGAAGGCGTTCCCGTGGGGCCGGGAGGTGACGTTCATCGACCTCGCCGGCGTCTGCTGGCACGTCGGCCCGGCGTGACGGATGGGGGCGGCCGGGCTGGGGTCAAGTTAGTTTTCCGTGAAAATGTCCCTCGACAGACGCGCGGGAGAAGGTTAGGCTTTTCATCAGTTTTTCATTACGCGGCCGAGGTCTCGGCCGCCGCTTCGTACTCGCAGGTAGCCCTCCCCATGTTCCTCCGTACCCCACCGGGGTGTGCGACGGCGTTCGGCCGTACCCGCCCCAAGTCCCGCGCGGCCCCCCTCCTCGTCCTGATGCTGGCGGTCGTCGCGGGTTGTAAGGACAAGGACGCCCCGCCCCCGCCGCCGCCGGTCGAGCCGCCGGACACGGCCGCCGCCGCCGGGTGGTTCGAGGACGTGACCGACAAGGTCGGCCTCGCGTTCACCCACGACGGCGGGCCGACCGGCGACTTCTTCATGCCGCAGTCGATGGTCGCCGGGTGCGCCCTGTTCGACGCCGACGGCGACGGCCGGCTCGACCTGCTACTCCTCCAATCGACCGGGCCGAAGACCGGCAAGACGAACCACCTGTACCTCCAGAAGGCGGACGGCACGTTCCGCGACGCGACGGCCGGCAGCGGCCTCGACTTCGACGGGTACAACGTCGGCGTCGCCGTCGGCGACTACGACAACGACGGCAAGCCGGACGTGCTCGTCACCCAGTTCGTCGGGGCGAAGCTGCTGCGGAACGTCGGCGGCGGGAAGTTCCAGGACGTGTCGGCCGCGGCCGGGATCGTCAACCCGCTGTGGGGGTCGTCGGCCGCGTTCCTCGACTACGACCGGGACGGGTGGCTGGACCTCGTGGTCGTCAACTACCTGGACTACGACAAGTCGTGGCCGTGTACCGCCCCGGACGGGTCGCGGGACTTCTGCGGGCCGAAGACGTTCCCCGGCACGGCGGCGAAGCTGTTCCGCAACCGCGGCACCGGCGGGTTCGAGGACGTGACCGTCCCGGCCGGCCTGGCCGCGAAGTCCGGGCCGGGGCTGGGGGTGTACTGCGCCGACCTGACGGCCGACGGGTGGCCGGACATCTTCGTCACCAACGACGGGAAGCCGAACTTCCTGTGGGTGAACCAGACGAACGGCACGTTCAAGGAGGAGGCGCTGTCCCGCGGGGTCGCGCTGACCGGGATGGGCGAGCAGTACGCGAACATGGGGATCGCGGCCGCCGACTACGACGGGGACGGGCTGACCGACCTGTTCGTGACGCACCTGTCGAACGAGACGCACACGCTCTGGAAGCAGGGGCCGGCCGGCCTGTTCCGGGACCGGACGACCGTAACCGGGGTGGCGAAGACGAAGTGGCGGGGGACCGGGTTCGGGGCCGTGGCCGCGGACTTCGACCGGGACGGGTCCCCGGACATCGCGTTCGTCAACGGGAAGGTGTACGCCGGGACGCCGCCGCCGGGGGCCGACCACCTGCCGAAGTTCTGGCGGGCCTACGCGGAGCGGAACCAGCTGCTCAAGAACGACGGCACGGGGGCGTTCCTCGACATCTCGGCCGACAACACCGGCTTCTGCGGTCGGCCGAACGTCGCCCGCGGGCTGGCCCTCGGCGACTACGACAACGACGGCCGGCCGGACCTGCTGGTGCTCGGCCTCGCGGACCGGGCGCGGCTGTACCGGAACGTCGCGGCCGGCGGGAACTGGGTGGCCGTCCGCGCCGCCGACCCGTTCCGCGGCAACCGCGACCTGCTCGGCACGGAGGTCCGCGTCACCGCCGGCGGGCGGACGCAGGTACAATTCATCTGCCCGGAGCAGAGCTACCTGTCGGCGTGCGAGCCGGTCGCGCACTTCGGCCTGGGGGCCGCGACGACCTACGACAAGCTGGAGGTCCGCTGGCCGTCCGGCGAGAAGGAGCTGCTGCCGGGCGGGCCGGCGAACCAGGTCCGGCTGATCCGGCCGACGGGGGGGAAGAAGCCGTGAACAAACTCTTCCTCCTCGGGATCGTCGCCCTCGCCGCCGCCGGCGGCGGGGCCGCGTGGTACTTCTCGGCCGGGAATTCGCCGGCCGCGCCGCCGATCCCGGACGTGCCGGCGGACTGGACCGACCCGCCGATGCGGGAGTGGGTCGGGGCGAAGCGGCGGGCCGTCGTGGCCGACCCGAAGAGCGCCGCCGCGTGGGGCGAGCTGGGCATGGCGTTCGAGGCCCACGAGCGGTTCGACGAGGCGGTGGCGTGCTACCGGGCGGCGGCGACGCTCGCCCCGGACGACGGCCGGTGGACGTTCCTGATCGGCCGCCAGTTCCGCGAGTCGGACCCGCGGGAGGCGGTGCGGCTGTACCGGGCGAGCCTGGACCAGCGGCTGCCGTCGCTGGAGCACCGGGCCGCCGTCGAACTGACGCTCGCCGAGGCGCTGGCGAAGCTCGGCGACGCGGCGGACGCGGAGGCCATCTTCGCCCGCGTCTACCGGACCGACCCGGCCAACCCGTGGGCGGCGCTGCGGCACGCGCAGGCGCTGGTCGAGAAGGGGGCGGACGGCCCGGCCGTCCGCGCCCTGGAGCCGCTCGGGCCGTCCCCGCACGCCCGGAAGCGGGCGGCGGCGCTGCTCGCGGCCGTCCACCGCCGGGCCGGCCGGCAGGCGAAGGCCGACGAGTTCGAGTTCGTCGCCGCCACGTTCCCGGACGACCAGCCGTGGAACAACCCGTTCGCCAACGAGGTGGCGGCCCACCAGCGGGGGCCGAACGTGATGATGGACACGTTCACGTACCACGAGGCGCAGCGGAACTACCCGGCCGCCCTCCAGACGGCCCGGCGGATGGCCGACCTGTACCCCAGCCCGCGGAACGAGATGATCCTCGGCCGGGCGCTGGTCAACGTCGGCGACTACGAGGCCGCCGTTCCGCCGCTGGAGGACGCCGTCCGCGGCGACCCGAACCTGACGATGGCCCACGCGTTCCTCGGCGTGGCGTGGTACCAGCGGGCGGAGGCGGCCGCGGCCCGCGGCCGGGCCGACCAGGCGAAGGAGTTCTACCTGAAGGCCGAGACGCACCTGGGGACGGCCGTGGCGATGAAGGTGGACTACGCGCCGGGGTTCTACTACCTGGCCCGGTTGCAGATGAAGCTGAACCGCCCGGACGCGGCGACGGACGCGATCCGGAAGTGCATCCAGGCCCGGCCGGAGGAGTGGGAGGGGTACGTGGTGCTGGGGGAAATCCTGGCCGCCCAAGGGAAGAAGGACGAGGCCGTCCGGGCGACCGAGCAGGCGGTGAAGCTGGCCCCGCGGCACGACGACCGCCCCCGCAAGGCGCTGGAGAAGCTCCGCCGGTGACCCGGCGGGCGCCGGGCTTGCCCCGGTCGGCCTTCTTCGGCCGGTGACGGTCGCCGGGGTTCAACGACGGGGTCGCGAGGCGGAGGGCCGACCGGGACAAGCCCGGTCGCTCGCCCGCCCTACGGCTTCTTCTTCGACAACTCCGTCAGCGCCTGCCGCGCCCGGTTGTCGCCGGGGGCGGCGAGGTCGGCCGCCTTCCGGTAGCTCTCCTCGGCCTCGGCGAGGTAGTTCTGGTTCTCCAGCGCGATGCCGAGCATCAAGTGCCCCTCGCCGACCTCGGGCCGCTGCTCGACGAACTTGCGGATCAGTGCGATCCCCTCGGCCGGCCGCTCGAGGATCCGCTCGATCGCGCCCGCCTTGAGCAGGAGCGCGCTCCCGGTCGGGTTCGTCTCCAGCACGGCGTCGAAGTACGGCAGGGCCTTCTGAACCTCGGCCCGCGCCTCGGCCTTCCGGCCGGCCGCCCACAGCTGCTCCGCCAGGCCGTAGTGCATCCGCCCGCGGTGGGAGTTCGCCAGCACGTTCTTCGGCTCCCGCTGGAGGGCGATGTCCAGGGCGGCGGCGGCGGCGGCCGGGTCCCCGAGCGCGAGGTGGGCCTCGGCCAGCCCGAGGAACGGTTTCACGTCCGGCGAGGCGGCCGTCGCCAGCGGCTGGTACACCTTCAACGCCTCCCGCGGGCGGCCCTCTTGGAGTAGCCCGGCGGCCCGGTCCAGCAACCCGCCGCGGCTCCGCCGCCGCTCGGTGACGGCCGCCAGCAGCGGGTCCGGCCACGCCGCGTCCGGGGCCGTCGCCGCCCGCCGGGCCGCGTCCGCGGCGAACGACGGCCGCGTGTCCTTGTAGATTTGCGCCTGCAACAGCAGCACCTGCCGGCCGGCCGTCGGGTGGTCGGCCAGGTCGGTGAGCAGTTCCGCGGCGCGGGTCGCGTCGCCGGCCGCGGCCGCCGCCCGCGCCGCGGCGATCCGGGCGCGGGCGGACTTCGCTTCCATCCCCGCGAGGGCCTGTTGCGCCTCGGCGGTGCGGTCCAGGCCGAGGAGCGTCTCGACGAGCCGCAGCCGCACCCCCTCGGCCGCGTTCTCGGGCAGCTGCCGGTCGCTCGCCTTCTGGAACCACGGCACGGCGGCGGCCGCGTCCGCCTTCGCGACGTGGTCGCCGAGGTAGTACGGCCACCGGCCGTCGGCCGGGTCGAGGTTCGCGGCCGTCTCGAGGCAGGTGTCGGCGGCCGGGTGGAACTCGTACGCCCGGAGAACCATGCCGTACTCGCCCCACGCCTCGGCCGACCGTGGGTTCGCCCGCACCGCCTCCTGCGCCTGCGTCACGTCGCGGACGACGGCCGGGTCGGTGGTCGGCTCGAACGCCGGCGTCGGGACCGGCGGCACGGCGACGCGGACGAACACGTACCACGCGGCGGCGGCGGCCGCGACCGCGGCGACGGCGGCGGCGATTTTCACGGCGGGCTTCACGCCAGGCTCTCCGGGGAGGGGACGCGGCAACGTGCGTAGGAATTCTACGAACGCCGCCGCCGAAGGTTCGCGGCCGTACAACGGACGGCGTGCCCTTCTCCCACTCCCGAGGACCACCCGCGTGCGTACCCTCCCCGCCCTCACGTTGCTCGTCGCGCTCTCTTCCGCCACAACCGCGGCCGAGCCGACCCGCGCCGCCCGCGACCCGCAGGTTCCTCCGAAGTATTCCCTCACCGCGGACTCGCTGCCGCAGAAGGACGTGCCGAAGGGGAAGCTCGAAGGGCCGGTCCTGTTCAAGAGCAAGGTCATCAAGGACACCGTCCGCAAGTACTGGGTCCACGTCCCGGCCCAGTACACCGGCGAGAAGCCGGCGTCCGTCCTCGTCTTCCACGACGGGGCGCGGGCGATCAACCCGGCCGGCGTCCTCCGCGTCCCGCAGGTGCTCGACAACCTCATCGCGAAGAAACAGATTCCCGTGACCATCGGCGTCTTCATCACGCCGGGGCAGCGGGGCGACACGTTCCCGGATTCCATCGGCACGGGCAACCCGAACAACCGCGACCGCGAGTACGACGTGCTGACGGACGCCTTCGCCCGCATGGTGATCGACGAAATCCTTCCCGAGGTGGGGCAGAAGTACAAGCTGGCGAAGGAGCCGGAGAACCGCGCGATCGGCGGGTCGAGCAGCGGCGGCATCTGCGCGTTCACCGTCGCCTGGGAGCGGCCGGCGGAGTTCCGCAACGTGATCAGCCTGATCGGCAGCTTCACGAACATCCACGGCGGGCACGTCTACCCGGACCTCGTGCGGAAGGCGGACAAGAAGCCGCTCCGCGTCTTCCTGCAGGACGGCGAGCAGGACAACCGCAGCCCGCGGAACCTCGACCGCGACTGGTACTTGCAGAACCAGAAGATGATCGCGGCCCTGAAGGAGAAGGGGTACGACCACGCGGCCGTGGTCGGGAAGGGCGGCCACTCGGACGACCACGGCGGCGCGATCCTGCCGTTCATGCTCCGGTGGGTCTGGCGGGACCACCCGGACGTGGCGAAGTCGAACGACGACCTGGTGGCGCTGGCCGCGGCGGTGAAGCCGGAGCCGGTGAAGCTGTTCCCGAACCACGACCCGAAGGCAACGGTCGATCCGACCGGCAAGTACGCCTGGGAGGTGCGGCAAGGGAACGCGGTGACGGCGTTCACGCTGACGGTCGCGATGAAGGACGGAAAGCCGACGGGCACGCTGGAGTCGAAGCGCGGCGACGCGGCGACGAGCGCCCCGATCGCGGACGCGGTACTGGAGGGGAACAAGCTGATGTTCGCGGTGGCGACCCGCAACTTCGGCCGCGAGGCGGTCGCGACGTACCAGGGGATCGTGACTGGAACCGGCGTCACCGGCTGGGTGCTGACGGACTTCGACGGCCAACCGCGCGACGCCGCGTGGTCCGCGAAGCGGGCGAAGGAGTGACCCGTAGGGCGGGTCAAGGCTTTGCGCCGACCCGCCGTCTTATCTCCCTCTACCCCCGGCTTTGCGGGGGGAGTGGGCCGGGGTGAGGGGGAAGACGCTCCCCGATCCGGAAACGTCTCTCCCGTGTGAGGGAGGCGTTCCCCCTCACCCTAACCCTCTCCCCCGCAAAGCCGGGGGAGAGGGGACCGGAGGGGCGGCGGGTCGGCGCGAAGCCTTGACCCGCCCTACAACGCGCGCGGCCGCCCCCGCTGCGCGACCATTTTTCTCCGCATCTCCCGTGCAGACCCCGCAGGTTCGCGGTATTATCAGCCCATCGTTCATCCCGCCAGGAGTTCCCACCGTGTTGCGACCGTTCGCGCTCACCCTCCTCTTCGCCACGGCGACCCTCTCCCTCGCCCAGACGCCGACCAAACGCCCGCTGAAGCACTCCGACTACGACATCTGGAACACCGCCAGTAACGTCACCCTCTCCCCGGACGGCAAGTGGCTCGCGTACAACCGCATGCCCGCCGAGGGCGACGGCGCGGTGATCGTGAAGTCGCTCACCGGCGGCCCGGAGTACGCCGTCCCCCGCGGCGGCCGCCCGACCGCCGAGAAGGCCGAGGGCGAAGCCGCCCCCGCTACCCCGGCCGCGCCGCCCTTCGCGCCGGGCGGCAGCCCGGCGTTCACGCCGGACGGCAAGAAGGTGCTGTTCTCCCTGACGCCGACGAAGGCGGAGGCCGGTAAGGCGAAGGCCGGCGGCGTCCTCGCGGTGATGGACCTGACGACCGGGCAGGTCGTCGAGCGGCTGCCCCGCGTGCGGAACTACACCGTCGTCGAGAAGACGAACTTCCTCGTGCTGCACAAGGAGGCGAAGGCCGCCGACCTGACCCCCGCCGCGGCCGTGGTCGGCGGCGTGTCGCTCGCCCCGCGGCCGCCGCAGAACCAGCCGGCGACGCCGGCCACGCCCGAGCCGGGCGGCCGGTTCCCGCGGCGCGGCGGCGGTCAGCGGCCGCCGACTGCGCCGACCGCGGAACAGACGCCGGCCGCCCCGCCGGCCCCGGTCGGGTCCGAACTCGTCGTCCGCAGCCTCGCCGACGGCAAGGAACAGACCTTCACCGACGTGCTGAGCTACAGCACCACGCGGGACGGCAAGACGATGCTCCTCACGCGGGCGTCGAAGAAAGACGAGGACGCCGGGCTGTTCGCCGTCGAACTCGGCACGACCACGCTCCAGCCCATCAAGGCCGGCAAGGGGAGGATCGCCCGCGAAACCTGGGACGAGAAGCAGACGCGGCTCGCGTTCTTTTTCACCGAGGAAACGCCGCCGACGAAGCCCGGCGAGGAGAAGAAGCCGGCCCCGAAGCCGAAGGTCTGCTTGTGGGACCGCACGTCGAAGGCCCCGGCGGTCGAGTTGCTCAATGGCACGGTTCCGGGGCTGAAGCCGGGGACGATGATCGTCGATCGCGGCGGCGTCCGGTTCACCGACGACGGGCTGAAGCTCGTCGTCTCCACGGCGAAGATTCCCGAAGAACGGCCGACCACGCCGACCCCGCCGGCCGCCCCGGCCGACCGCGTGGACCTCGACCTGTGGCACTACAAGGACGCGCTCATCCAGCCGATGCAGAAGGTCCGCGGCGACACGGAACGGACGCGGTCGTACACGGCCGTGTACTTCTTCGACACGAAGGAGTTCCGCCAGCTCTCGGACGAGGACGTGACGGTCCCCGTACCGGACTTCGGCGACTGGACCGTCGCGAGCAACGACAAGCCGTACCGCCACCTGACCGGGTACGGGGCGTCGCTGGCCGATCACGCAATCATGAACATCCGTACCGGTGAGACGAAGCCGCTGCTGGCCGCGCACGAGGGGACGCTCGGCGGGTCGCCGAAGGGCAAGTGCCGGGCGACGTTCGACGGCAAGGACTGGCTCTGCCTCACCGTCCCGGACGGGAAGAAGGTGAACCTGACGGCGAAGCTGCCGGTGAAGTTCTTCGACGAGGACTTTGACCAGCCGATGAAGCCGCGGCCTTACGGGTTCGCCGCGTGGACGGCCGACGAGAAGTTCCTGGTGTTGCAAGACCGGTACGACCTGTGGAAGGTCGCGGCCGACGGGTCGAGCGCCGAGAACCTGACGAAGATCGGCCGGGAGTCGAAGACGGAGTTCAACGTCGTCACGTTCCCGGACCCGGACGGCGAGCCGCAGCGGGGCCTCGACCTGTCGAAGCCGCTGCTGCTGAGCGCGACGAACCTCGCCACCCGCGACGGCGGGTTCTACCGGCTGGAGCCGGGCGGTAAGCCGAAGCTCCTCGTCATGAGCGGCCGGGCCTACGGCCGGCCGGTGAAGGCGAAGCGGGCCGACACGCTCCTGTTCACGGCCGGCACGTTCTACGACTACCCGGACTATTACGTCGCGGACCGCGACTTCCGCGACGTGCGGCGGGTGACGGACATCAACCCGAAGAAGGCCGAGTTCAACTGGGGAAAGGCCGAGCTGGTGACCTACAAGAGCCTCGACGGCGTCGAGTTGTCCGGCATCCTGGTGAAGCCGGAGGACTTCGACCCGGCGAAGAAGTACCCGATGATCGTGTACATCTACGAGCGGCTGTCGGACGGGTTGCACAACTACCGCCCGCCGACCGCGGGGACGAGCATCAGCCCGACGTTCTACGCGAGCAACGGCTACCTGGTGCTGATGCCGGACATCGCGTACACGGTCGGGTCGCCGGGGCAGAGCGCGCTCAAGTGCGTGCTGCCGGCGATCCAGGCGGTCGCGGATAAGGGGTTCCTGGACGAGAAGGCGATCGGCATCCAGGGGCACTCGTGGGGCGGCTACCAGATCGCGTACATGGTGACGCAGACGAACCGGTTCAAGGCGGCGGCCAGCGGCGCGCCGGTGTCCGACATGGTGAGCGCCTACGGCGGCGTCCGGTGGGGCACGGGGCTGCCGCGGCAGTTCCAGTACGAGCGGACGCAGAGCCGGATCGGGGCGACGCTGTGGGACGCGCCGATGAAGTTCATCGAGAACTCGCCGATCTTCATGGCCGACCGGGTGCAGACGCCGCTGATGATCCTGCACAACGACCAGGACAACGCCGTCCCGTGGCAGCAGGGGATCGAGTACTACCTGGCGCTGCGGCGGCTGGGCAAGGAGTGCTACCTGTTCAACTACAACGGCGAACTGCACGGCCTGGCGAAGAAGGCGGCGCGGCAGGACTACACGCTGCGGATGCAGCAGTTCTTCGACCACCACCTGAAGGCGGCCCCGATGCCGGCGTGGATGGCGAACGGCGTCCCGTTCGCGGACCGGGAGAAGGAGAAGGAGCAGTGGAAGCCGCTGTTCAAGTCGGGGAAGTGACGCGGCAACGCGTAACGCGAGGTGTTGATCCCGTGTGGTTTTGGCTTTGTCCCCTCCCCCCTTGGGGGGGAGGGTAAGGGAGGGGGGTAGGCTTGCCGCCCCGATGAGGATCGCGTCGGTGGAAGGGTCCTGGGGCGCCGCCCCGACACAAGAGCCACCGACGGGGGGGCGTGTCGCCCGCACGCGGCGGGCGCCCCCGATCCGCCTCGCCTCGGTGGCCGGCACCCCCCCCCCCACCATACCCCCCCCCCCACGGGGGGCGGGGACAAAGCCAAAACCCGCCGCGGTCGCGGCTCACTTCGCCTCCGCCGCGGGCGGGGCTTTGAACGCCTCCGGGACCTTGTTCCGCTCGAACAGCAGCGGCATCAGCAGCAGCATCACGAACACGCCGATGCCGGCCGCCCCGGCGATCGCGTGGCCCAGCGTGTACCGCAGCACCGGCCACAGCGCCACGAACAGCACCACGTACAGCATCAGGTTGAGCATCAACGCCCCGACGAACGCCCCGCTGCTCGGCGCGTAGATCGGCGTCGGCACCTCGGACGGCCCGAACTCGATGAACCGCTTGCCGTCCTTCTCGCGGAACACCTTCGTCGAGCCGGCCTTGTACCGCCCCTCGCCGTCCAGGTCCGCCTCGAACCGGGCCGCCTTGTCCTTCTCCTTCACCTCGATCGCCGTCACGTAGAAGTCGGCCGACTTCATGCGGAACCCCTTCGTCGTGTCCTGCGCCTCGACGAACTTGCCGCTCACCTTCTTGTGCGGCACCGGCGTCTCCTTCTTGTTCGCGTCCCGGCGGACGGCGGTGAACTCGGCGAAGTCGTGCGAACTCGTCGGGTTGAACTCGAAGAACGTGCCGTACCTGTCCTTCGACTCGGCGCGGGTGTTCACGAACGTCCAGAACGTCAGGAACCCGCCGACGAGGAACGCGGCGATGGCCGCGCGGACCGGCAGCTTCGTCGTCGGGGCGTTGTACAGGGACGATTGCAGGAAGAGCGTCGTGCCCCAGAAGAACGCGAAGAACCCGGCGACGAGGCCGGCGAACGTGAGGACGAGGACGGTTCCGGGTGTCACGACCTTCTCCGGGGAGGAACGGGGGTGCGGGCTATCCTAGTTTCCCCCGTTCGCCCGGAAACCGCCGTTGCACGGATCGCGGCGGTTGCTATAAGGCCGGGCGGTGAAGTCCGCGAGGCCGCCCCATGCTCCCGACACTCGTTCTCATCGCGACGCTCGCCCCGAGCCGGGCCGAGCCGACCGTGCCGCCGCCGACGTTCGCGACCGGCGACGAGATGGTCTACGCCGGCGACGTGGCCGAGGAGAGCACCCGCATCGACGTGCCGTACAAGCGGGCGTTCGCGCTGGAGGTCCGTGTGTTCGTCCTGGCCGCGTCGGCGACGCACACCGACCTCGCGGTGATGACGCTGCTGCGGCCGAAGGAGGACCCGAACGTCGCCGGCCCGGCCGCGGCCGTCACCGGGATCGACCCGGCGAAGAACCGCACCCCGCCGGCCGTGCGGCTGGAGCTGATCCGCGTCGATGCGACGGGGCAGCCGGCGTTGCTCGTGCCGGGGACGAGTCCGCCGTTCGCGCTGACGGCGAAGACGCCGACGAAGCCCGCGCCGGCCGTGCCGCTGGACGGGCCGGCGGCGCTGGAACTCGGCTACCTCGTGCCGCGGCCGGACAAGGTGACGGTGAATTCGACCTGGAAACAGAAGGAAAAAGACCGCCCCGACGCGGCTTGGTCGGCGGCGCAGGCGGCCGTGCTGAACGGGGCGCAGGTGCTGGAACTGGCCGGCACGCAGCAGACGGCGAAGTGGGCGAACCCCGGCGGGCTGGAGGCGAACTGGCGGCGGACCGATTCCGTCTGGGTCGCGACGGCCGACGGGCTGGCCCGGCAGTTCACCCGAACCATCGAGATCAAGGACGGCGTGCACGTGGTGGAGAAGCGGACCGTGCGTTGCACGCTGACGACGCCGCCGACGCCGAACCGCGGCGACGGGTATTCGGCCATCCGCAAGGAGGTCGAGGCGGCGGTGAGCTTCGCGGCGGAGCTGGACGCCGGCCGCGCGACGCGGCTGCTGGAGCGGCTGGACGTGTTCGAGCAGCGGCACCGCGAGACGCCGTACCGCGCCGCGCTGGAGGCGGTGCGGCGGCGGGTGAAGTAGGCGAACGGCACGGCGTAAGCGTGCCGGTGTGGGACGAGTGCCCACCGGCACGCTTACGCCGTGCCGTTCGCCGGATCGGACCGAACTCGTGTTGTCCTTCCGCCGTCGCCCGGCATACGATGGGTCGCCATGGCCGAGTACGACATCGCCGCCCCGAGCCGCGCCTGCACCGCCACCGGCCGCGAACTGGCCGCCGGCGAGCCGTTCGTCGCCGTTTTGCTCGACGAGGCCGGGAAGTTCGTGCGGAAGGATTACGCCGCCGCCGCGTGGCCCGGCCCGCCGGACCGGTACGTCGCGTTCTGGACCGGCAAGGTCCCGCCGGCCGACCGGCCGCGGAAGCCGACGTTCAACGACGACCTGCTGGTCGAGTGGTTCCAGCACCTGGCCGGCAACCCGGACCCGGCCCGGCAGAACATCCGGTACGTGGTGGCGCTTTTGCTGATGCGGCGGAAGCGACTGAAGTTCGAGGACGTGCGGCGGCAGAACGGGGCGGACGTGCTGGTCCTGCGGGATGCGCGGTCTGGGGCGCGGCACGAGATCGCGGATCCCCGGCTGAGTGAGGCGGAAATCGTGGCGGTCCAGGACGAAGTGTTCCAAGCTTTGGGTTGGGCGTGAGGGAGTTGGTCATGGACTGGCTCTCGGTGTTCGATGTGACCCACCCCCAACCCGGCGCTACGGACGCCGAGATTGCCGAGTTTGTTGCCGCGGTTAGCCGGCCGATGTCGCGGGCAGAAATTCGGGAGGTGCAACAGCGCCAACGGAACCCGTTCCCAAAGGGGGATAGGTTCCACGACACTTGGCGACCAATTGATCCGACGACCTGGGTTGTTCCGAACCGCCCAATGCCGGAGTCTTACTTGTCGTTTCTGAAATGGTCCAACGGTGGGGAGTTCGGGAACGGTGATCGGTGGTTCCAGTTCTTCCCTACCCGATGCGAGCGTCAGGGTGTTCGGGCAATGTTACTCGCTTACGAGTTGCCGGAGTACATGCCGGGAGCGATGCCGATTGCGTTCGATGGTCAAGGCACGTTCTTCTTGTTCGACATGCGGCAGCCTGCGGTTGGCGGAGAATACCCGATTGTCCGCGCCCACGCCGGTTACCTGGGCTGGGAAGCGGAAGCATCGGGGGTAATTGCGGATTCGTTCTTGGCGATGTGCCGTGGCAGAACCGAGATTCGATGATCGGCGCGGTTTTTAACCGCATATGACTTGAGGGCCTCGACCATGCGAATGCTGACACTCTGCGTCGCGACGCTCGCCCTCGCCGGCTGCCAGTGGATGAAGGACGGC
Source organism: Limnoglobus sp. (assembly GCF_059499385.1). Classification (NCBI taxonomy): domain Bacteria; kingdom Pseudomonadati; phylum Planctomycetota; class Planctomycetia; order Gemmatales; family Gemmataceae; genus Limnoglobus; species Limnoglobus sp. The sequence goes on from NZ_JCABYM010000110.1 coordinate 23,615, forward strand.
CGCGTCGAGCCGAAGGCCGTCACCCCCATCACCGGGCCGATGCCCGACCGCACCCCGCAGGAACTCGTCGGCTACCTCAACCGGCAGGCCGGCGTCCTCCGGTCCATCAGCTACGACGACGTGAACGCCACCGCCAGCGAGGCCGGCCGCGAACTCGGCTCCCTCAACGACAGCTCCCTGTTCTGCAGCCAGCCCCGCAACTTCCGGCTCATCGGGGCGCACCGGCTCGCCGGCACGCTCATCGACATCGGGTCGAACGACCGCGAGTTCTGGATGTACGCCAAGCCCATCGGCCGGGACAACTACTTCTACTGCTCGCACGACGCGTTCGCGAGCGGGACGGTGAAGTTCCCCATCCCGTTCGACACCGACTGGGTCATGCAGGCCCTCGGCATGGCCGAGTACGACCCGAACGGCCAGTACGACGTGAAGCCGAACAAGGAGCAGGCCGCCTACGTCCTCTACCAGCAGACGAAGACCCGGACCGGGCTGCCGGTCGTGAAGGCGACGGTGTTCAACGCGAACTGGGAGGACGGCAAGCGGCCGGCCGTCCGAAAGCACGTCATCTACGACCAGAAGGACCCGTACAAGCCGATCGCCAGCGCCGAGGTCGTAGCCGCCAAGACCGTCCGCCTCGGCGGCGACGGGTACGTGCAGGTCCCCACGGAGGTGATCCTCGACTGGCCGCAGCAGCAGTTCCGGATGACGATGAAGCTCGGCAAGGAGCGGGTGAACGAGGACTTCGGCGACCGGGCGGCGGCGCTGTTCAACAAGCCGACGATCCGCGGCACGACGCCGATCGACCTGGCGAAGTACGAGTTCGTCGTCCCGAGCAGCTACCGCGGGCAGGCCCCGGCCGGCGAGCGGCGGCGGACGTATCGGCTGCCTTCTTTGTGGAAGTGAATGCGCCTCCGCAACCACCGCCAGGTGCGCACCGGCGAGAGCGGGACGTGGCCCCAACCGGCAACAACTGGTTTTGTGGAACCCTGAGCGGAAGCGACGGGGTGTGGGAGCCTGTCTCACACCCCGTCGCTTCCGCTCAGGGTTCCACCAGCATTGGCCTCCCGTCGCCGCGATTCGGAGGCACGCCCCGCTGACGCCGGGACGCTCGCCGGTGCGACGGCCGGCCGCCTCCCGTGACGTTCGGGACGCGGCCCTTTAATATGATCCGATGCTTCCCGCAGGGCCGCCCCAGCCGCACCTGAGCGTTATCGTCTGCACGTACAACCGGGCCTCGTACCTGCCCGCGTGCCTCGGGTCGCTCCGCGCCGCGGGCGTCGATCATCTCGAAATCGTCGTCGTGGACGACGGCTCGACCGACGACACGAAGGCCGTCGTCGAGAAACTGACCGGCCCGGACGTGCGGTACGTCTACCAGACGAACAAGGGCCTCTCCACCGCCCGCAACACCGGCATCGCCGCCGCGACAGGCCGGTACATCGCCTACCTCGATTCCGACGACCTCTGGCTGCCCGGCGTCGCGCCGAAGCTCTTGCACTTCCTCGATCATCATCCCGAAGTCGGCGTCGCGTTCGCCGAGGCGAAGGTCGGCAACGACGCAGAAGGGTACACGCCCTGGACCGAGTGGGCCGGCCGCGAGGAGTTCCAGCGGCTGCCGCACACGCTCGCTGACGGCTTCCGCGTCTTCGACCGGGCCGCGTTCCACCGGCAATTGATCCGCCGCAACCTCGTGTTCACCGGCGCGGTGTTCCAGCGGCGGGAAGTGCTGGCGGAAGCCGACGGGTTCAACCCGAAACTGAACGCGGCCGGCGACTGGGAGCTGTACCTGCGGATGGCTGCGCGGCGGGTGTTTGCGTTCTGCCCGGAGGCGCTCGCGCTCTACATCCAGCACCCGGCCCAGATGACGACCGGCTGGGACAAGATGGCCCGCGAGTTCTGCGACACCCGCCGGGCGCACCTCGCCAGCGGCGTGCCGCTCGGCGCGGAGGAAGTCGCGCTTCTGAAGGAGACGCTGAAGGACGAGCAGTTCTATTACGCCTACCTGGCCTACGACCGGAAGGACTACCGCGAGGCGAACCGGCGGTTCGCGCAGCTGCTCCGCGAGTGCGGGACGGACCGCAAGGCGCTCCTGTACTGGGCGCTGACGTGCCTGCCGCGGCCGGTGACGCAGGCGGTGCGGTCCGTCCGTGGGCTGTTCGCGAAGGACGACGGCGTCCGTGTCGGCCCGACCCCGTGGGCACCGGCGGCGCGGGCCTCGCGGGGGATGGGGTCTTCGTAGGGCGGGTCAAGGCTTTGCGCCGACCCGCCGCCGCGCCCAGCCAGCGCGGCGTTTCTCCCGTGTGGTTGCGGTCCCCCGGCGGGTCGGCGCAAAGCCTTGACCCGCCCTACAAGACGGCCGCCGCCCCGCTTCTATCCGCCCTCCGGCCCCATACCCTATACCCCATGCGCAGATACATCGACCAGCTCCGCGACGGCGACGCCCTCGACGACGTGTACCTCGTCACCGACAAGCAGCTCCGCGCCAACCGCAACGGCAACCTGTACGTCCAGATGGACCTCCGGGACCGCACCGGCGGCATGTCCGCCCGGATGTGGAACGCCGGGGACAACGTGTTCCGCAGCTTCGACAACGGCGACTTCGTCCATTGCGACGGGAAGGTCCAGAACTTCCAGGGGTCGCTGCAGATCGTGCTCAACCACATCGAGAAGGTGGAGCACCAGAAGATCGACCTGCACGACTTCATGCCGCACACCGAGCACGACATCGGCAAGCTGCTCGAACGGCTGCGGACGTTCCTGACGCGGCTGACCTCCCCGCACCTGCGGGCGCTCGCGGAATGCTTCCTCATGGACGACGCGTTCATGAAGGCGTTCTCCGCCTGCCCGGCCGGGGTGAAGCTACACCACGCCTACGTCGGCGGGCTGCTGGAACACACCGTCACGATGATGGACATCGCGGACCGGCTCGTGCCGTTCTACCCCGGCACGGACCGCGACCTGGTGCTCATGGGGGCGTTCCTGCACGACGCCGGGAAGACGAAGGAGCTGACCTACGCCCGGAGCTTCGGGTACTCGGACGAGGGGCAGCTCGTCGGGCACATCAACATCGGCGTCGAGATGCTGACGGCGCAGATGCCGCACGTCGAGGAGCTGACCGGCGAGCCGTTCCCGCGGGAGCTGTTGATTCGCCTCAAGCACATGATCCTGAGCCACCACGGGACGCTGGAGTACGGCAGCCCGAAGGTGCCGATGACGCCGGAGGCGATGCTGCTGCACGCGGTGGACATGATGGACACGCGGATGCACATGGTGCTGCGGGACATGAAGGAAGACAAGAACAACCAGACGGCGTGGACGCCGTTCAACCACACGCTGGCGCGGCGGTTCTACAAGGGCGGGCCGAACGGCGACCTGTACGCCGACACGCGGGACAGCTACGACTGAGACAAAGTAGTAGGCACACTTTGTGTGCCGTTTGCTGTCGGCCGCGGCGACTCGAACGAACGCCCCGCGACTCGGACGAACTCCCCGCCACCGACAGGAGACGGCACACGGAGTGTGCCTACTACTATTTTCGCCCCGTGTCCCATCCCCGAAGTCAAGTGTCCCGCCGCCACGGGGGCCACCCGTGGCGGTGGCGGCGGTGGCGGTCTCGACC